>NZ_SDLH01000030.1:0-833 GCF_013096955.1 Anoxybacillus sp. EFIL
TACTTTTCCCCTGCCGTCACATCGGTGAACAATTCCTCCGACAAAAACGACACGTGCTGAAAGTCGATATGCTCATGCACATGCGGGAAAAAGAGAAGAAGAAACTCTTCAAAAAACGTCGTAATCAACTCTTTAAACAACCGATCATGATCAATGGCCATATATGCACCTCGCTTTCGGTTTTGTTGTGTATTTTCGACAGTAAAACCAACATTCCTGCTTCGGAAATGAAAAAACAGAGAGCCATCCAACGACTCCCTGTCTCTATCAAACTTCGACAATCTTCGGGGCGTGACAGGCACGCAACCAATGGCTGCACGTAGCTTTGATTTTCGATATGGACGATAATGAGGCTATCCTCCCCTTTCAACTTCGTCTCAACAAGCAAATCGACGCGATACTTCTCCCCCGCCGTCACATCCGTAAACAGCTCCTCCGACAAAAACGACACGTGCTGAAAGTCGATGTGCTCATGCACATGCGGGAAAAAGAGAAGAAGAAACTCTTCAAAAAACGTCGTAATCAGCTTTTTAAACAACCGATTATGATCAACCGCCATATATACACCTCGCTTTCTGTTTTGTTGTGTATTTTCGATAAAAACGAGGAGATTCCTGCTTTAGGAATGAAAAACAGAGAGCCACTCAACAACTCTCTGTCTCTGTCAATCTTCGACAACCTTCGGGGCGTGACAGGCACGCAACCAATCCCTCACACAAACGGCAACGCTTGTTCATGGACTGAACGTGGATGGATCAACCCTCGATTATGAAAGGTTGAACTTAAATCAGCATAATGAACGGTGATTGGCAAACGTGTTTTCAGCATAGAAT
>NZ_SDLH01000031.1:0-811 GCF_013096955.1 Anoxybacillus sp. EFIL
TTCATCGCCCAGATGAAGTAGAGGTTGTAGAGAGACTTGTCGCCTGCCACGTCTGTATGGCTATCGGTCAACTCGTCGAGTTTCAGCGAGGGCGACATTTCCCATGTGATCACACCACCATCGACCACACCTTTGGACAGCGCTTCGGGGAATTGCGGCACCGGCAGGCCGATGGGTTCGGCCCCCAGTTTGTCGAGCAGCAGTGTCGCCGGACGCGATGGGCCGCGCAGTTTGAGGCCTGCGAAATCGCTCAGGTCTTCGATGGCCGCGCCTTTCTTGTGTACGATACCCGGCCCGTGCATGTGGGCGGCGATCAGGTGGACATCGGCGAAATCGTCCATCAGGTGCTTTTGCGTGAATTCCCACGCCGCGCGCGAGGCTTCTTCGGCGCTTTTGGTGACCATGAAGGGGAGTTCCAGCGCCTCGGCTTCAGGGAAACGGCCCGGTGTGTAGCCTGGGATCACCCAGCCGCCGTCGATCACGCCGTCGCGGATCAGGTCATATTGCGCTGTGGCTTTGCCGCCAAGCTGCATGAAGGGATAGATCTCTATCTTGATGCGGCCGTTCGATTCTGCTTCGACTTTTTCGACCCATGGGTCGAGGAAGTACTTGGGGTTCGCCGAATTGGGCGAGACGAAGTGCTGGAACCGAAGGGTAACCTCCTGCGCGATACCAGTGGTTGCGGTGATGCCAAGCATGGCGGTGAGAGCGGCTGTCTTGAGAAAGGTCATGTCAGCGCCTCCTGTATGAAGCTATGTCCAAACGCTGCTGCACTGCAGCGCAGGGGGTATCTATGCTGTCCCTGTTACAG
>NZ_SDLH01000032.1:0-780 GCF_013096955.1 Anoxybacillus sp. EFIL
CGTTGAAAGCACTGATCGAAGGGCAGGGCGGGAACGTCGAATGCCGCACCGATGGCGCAAAGCTGCCTGCGGGTAATCGGTCGGGTTATGTCGGCACTGCAGCTATCGAAGATATTGATACAGCGGACATGATCCTGCTGATCGGCACCAACCCGCGCGAAGAAGCGCCGGTGCTGAACGCGCGGATTCGCAAGGCCTGGGCGGCGGGTGCCAAAGTTGCCCTTATCGGAGAGCCGGTCGATCTGACCTATGACTATATTCACCTTGGCACAGGCCGCGATGCGCTGGCCAAGCTGGCCGAGATGGATCATTCCGATAAGCATGGTGTACCGGGTGTGATGATCATCGGCCAAGGCGCGTTGCGCGAGGTTGATGGCGCAGCTGTTCTAGGGACAGCGATGAAAACCGCCGAGGCGGGACAGTCGAAATTCCTGGTTCTGCACACCGCAGCCGGTCGCGTTGGTGCGATGGATGTGGCGTGCACCACCGAAGGCGGCATGGACAAAGCCATTGATGGCGCAGAGGTGATCTACAACCTCGGCTCGGACGAGGTCGACATCGCTGCTGGGCCTTTCGTGATCTACCAAGGCAGCCATGGCGACCGCGGTGCACACCGCGCCGACATCATCCTGCCGAGTGCCGCCTATACCGAAGAGCAGGGCCTCTTTGTCAACACCGAAGGCCGCCCGCAATTGGCGCTTCGTGCCGGGTTCGCTCCGGGTGAGGCCAAGGAAAACTGGGCGATCCTGCGGGCGTTGTCTGCAGAACTGGGTGCCACGC
>NZ_SDLH01000033.1:0-738 GCF_013096955.1 Anoxybacillus sp. EFIL
GCGCGCGAAGCGCCGGGCATTGGCACCAAGAAATTCGCGCCGTTCCGGGGCGTCGAGCAGGGTACAGGTTTCTTGAATCAGTTTTTCCTGATCGAAGAAATCAACCAACACACCTGTTTGACCGCCAATGATCGCTTCTCGGACCGGTGCAGTGTCCGACGCGATGATGGCACATTTCGCGCTCATCGCTTCGATCAGGGACCATGAGAGGACAAAAGGATATGTCAGATAGACATGTACCGTGCTGACCTGGATCATCGACAGGAAAGTGTCATACGGCACACGTCCCATGAAATGCACGCGGGCCCAATCGGCATCCGGGATCTGACCGCGCACTTCGTCGATGAAGATTTGCTTCCAGGTTTTGCCATCGGGAGGGCGGGCACCATAGCTGGTCTCGTCGCCGCCTAGCAGCACGATGTCCGCGTCCGGACGGCGGCGCAGCAATTCGGGCAGCGCGCGCATGAAGCGGTGATAGCCGCGGTACGGTTCGAGATTGCGGTTGATAAAGGTGATCACCTCGGCCCGCTTGGTGACCGTCTTGCCATTGGGCAGCGCAAGCGACGCGTTGGGATTCGCGACGATCGCATCTGTGTCGACGCCGTCATGGCAGATTGTGATGCGGGACTGATAGCTGTCGGGGAAGGTGCCCGCCTGAAACTGTGTCGGGCTGATACCCGCATCCATGACCTCTTCGTGAAGGCGGTTGTTGATGTTCTTAAGCCGCAAGCGCAGTGG
>NZ_SDLH01000034.1:0-733 GCF_013096955.1 Anoxybacillus sp. EFIL
ACCCGAAGTCGGTGAGGTAACCCTTACGGGAGCCAGCCGCCGAAGGTGGGGCAAATGATTGGGGTGAAGTCGTAACAAGGTAGCCGTATCGGAAGGTGCGGCTGGATCACCTCCTTTCTAAGGATAAGAAGAAAAGCGGAGAATGGCTCCGTGTGTGTTGACAAACACAAAAAATATATGATAAAATTCCGCTGTCTGTTTTGTTCAGTTTTGAGAGAACACTCTCTTTTTGAACAAAATATGTTTTGCACCTGCGTCTAAAAGTGGATTCGAGGAAGATGGATTCCTCGGCGCATGGTAGCAAAGACGCTGATCATAGGAGCAACCATGTTCAGTTTTGAGAGAACACTCTCTTCATAAGTAAATATTCGTATGTATGGGCCTATAGCTCAGCTGGTTAGAGCGCACGCCTGATAAGCGTGAGGTCGGTGGTTCAAGTCCACTTAGGCCCACCATACAAACTTCATGGGGCCTTAGCTCAGCTGGGAGAGCGCCTGCTTTGCACGCAGGAGGTCATCGGTTCGATCCCGATAGGCTCCACCATTTTCTTGTAGATAGGTTATGTTTTTTTACGCCTACGTCTATTAAAAAGGAGACGAGGTTGGCATTGTTCTTTGAAAACTAGATAACAGGCTGAAAAGTGTGTTTAGTTAAGTTAGAAAGGGCGCACGGTGGATGCCTTGGCACTAGGAGCCGATGAAGGACGGGACAAACACCGATATGCTTCGGGGAG
>NZ_SDLH01000035.1:0-704 GCF_013096955.1 Anoxybacillus sp. EFIL
GTTAGCACGGTCAAGATAGCAGGCCAGCGTATCCGCAATAACAGCTTCTCCCGCCAACATGTTGCCGGCCACTGAAACCCCCAACGCCGCCTTGTGTCCGCACCAATCAACGCAGTCCGCGCCAGTATGCGCTGCTGTGCGGCCTTGCAGGTCCACCATATGAAGCTGCCGGTTGGCCTCGCCTTTATCGGCGGCAACAAGCGCGTTTACCACATCCATTGGCGCATATCCGGCGGCAAGGCGATCTGCGGCGTCGATGCCCCACAATGGATTGACAAACGCTTGCGTCGCAACAGCGCCCCGCCCGACGCGGACGTGGGGAACCAGCATTCCCACTGCAAAGAAGCGGCTGGCGACGGCGACACCCAGTTCGCCGGTTTTCTCGTCATAAGCGCAGATCGAATAGGTCATGAGTTTCCCCTCTCAGCGTCCGACTGCATAGGCTTGCATCAGGCGCGGTGTTGCGGCAGCCTTAAGCATCCCGTCGGGTGTGCGGCATGCGGCGGTCAGGCGGCCCACGGTCCAGGGCTCGGCAACTTCCAGATTATGGCCCCGCGCGCGCAATTCAGCGATCACCGCGTCACCGAAGGCAGGCTCGACCATCAGGTGGCCGGGCCGCACCGGGCGCGGATCGAACGAACCTTGGAAATGCGCGGTATTGAAGAGCGGCGCGTCGATGGATTCCTGCAAGTTCATGCCGGAAT
>NZ_SDLH01000036.1:0-672 GCF_013096955.1 Anoxybacillus sp. EFIL
CCAAATACCAATACCATTGCTGATTAAATGAGCCACTTGCTGACGTTAAAGACAAGGCTAAAAAATGTAAGAGGCATGTAGGATGATAAACGCGCTATTGCCCAACAGGAGTTTCTGGAATTAGTCCTGTTCCATGGTCATTACAACTCTTAAAACATTACTTCAATATAATTAATGTGTATATCATTCCCGATATTAATTTATGAAGTGAATTTGATATATTCCGAATTCTTAATTTACATTACTAATGTATGGGGCATAACGTTAAGATTGCTATGTGCAGATTAAGATATCAGGGTGGGGCGGTAGCGTATATTCCTTATACAAACCATCATTCATTTCAATGATTGTTATTGAATTATTTATTGTTGTGAATAAAAAGACATTATGAATATTGGTTTGACTTTGCATATCAGGTTTTTTATTACTCGCTGTAATGTACGAGCCTGTCGTGAATAACGTCGAGAACCCATCCGTTGCGTTTGTGATTATTTTGTTGACTAAACAGACACCCGTTTCTCTGAAGTAAAATCCCAGACTAAATCATCACATAACCATGACATTTTTCTGATATTCCCCGGTAACGCCAGATGTCGACTCGCTTATCTCATCCGCCCGACATGTTGTACATGCAATATGTGCGGATTATTATTCATTTTCACGGAGGTTGCT
>NZ_SDLH01000037.1:0-652 GCF_013096955.1 Anoxybacillus sp. EFIL
GCGGTAGCCATAGGTTTCGCCGCCGCCGAACAACAGACGGTTGTCGTGGGTCAGGCGGAAGTAGTTGACGACAAAGCGGGAATCCGCAACGGCCACATCCTGCGTCAACACTTTTGCGGCGTCGTCGCCCAAGGGTTCTGTGGCCACGACATAGTTGTTGATTGGCATCACCCGTGCTGTCACCTGCCGATCAAGCCCGCCCAGATACCCGTTGCCGGCGAGGATAACGTGATCGGCGATCACATGACCCGCATCGGTGCGCACCGTGACCTTTGGCCCGGGCCGGATGTCATGCACATGGCTGCGCTCGTGAATGCGCGCGCCAGCCTTTGTGGCAGCCTCGGCCAGACCCAGCGCCAGCCGCAGCGGGTGCAGATGCGCCGCCCCCATATCAAGCGTGCCGCCGATATAGTCGGGCGACGGGCAGAGTGCGTTGAAGGCATCACGGTCGAGCGATTTGATCTGCGTGTAGCCATAGCGCTTTTGCAGGTGTTCGGCATAGTCGTGCAGGTCGGTCACATCCGCCGGGCGCGACGCGGCCCAAGCGATGCCGTCCTTGAGATAGCAGTCGATGCCGTGTTTCGCGATCAACCCGCGCACCAGCGCTTTGGCGTCCTCACCCAAGTCCCACAGCAGGCGGGCGGTGTCCGAC
>NZ_SDLH01000038.1:0-639 GCF_013096955.1 Anoxybacillus sp. EFIL
CACTTTGCCGATGCCCGGCGATCACAACGTGTCGAACGCCCTGTCCGCAGTTGCCGTGGCGCGGCATCTGGGGATGAAGAAATCCGAAATTCGTGAAGCGCTGGCTGTGTTTGGTGGTGTGAATCGCCGCTTTACAAAGGTCGGCGAATGGAACGGCGTAACAATCATTGACGATTACGGCCACCACCCGGTCGAGATTGCCGCTGTTTTGAAAGCGGCGCGGCAGGCCTCAGAAGGCCGGGTCATCGCGGTGCACCAGCCGCACCGCTACACCCGCTTGTCGAGCCTTTTTGAGGATTTTTGCGCCTGCTTCAACGAGGCGGATGTGGTGGCGATTGCCGAGGTCTTTTCGGCGGGCGAAGACCCCATTGAAGGCGCGTCACGCGATGATCTGGTGGCCGGTTTGATCCGCCATGGTCATCGGCACGCGCGCGCCATCCTGAACGAGGACGATCTGGAACGGCTGGTCCGTGAACAGGCGCGTCCGGGGGATATGGTGGTCTGTCTTGGGGCAGGTACGATCTCGACCTGGGCCAACGGCCTGCCCGAGCGGTTGGCGAAATAGGCTTGGACAGGGCAGGGGATGCGTCGTCGCGTGCTTGGTTTCGGTTGACCGTGAACTGGTGCGCTGCCCCTGTG
>NZ_SDLH01000039.1:0-633 GCF_013096955.1 Anoxybacillus sp. EFIL
GGGGATCAACATTGGTCTGAACACGCGCATCTATTTCGACGACGAAGACAACAGCGCCGATCCGCTGCTCGCCCGTATCGAACAGCGCCCGCGCGTGGACACGCTGATCGCCAAGAAAACCGGGGATGGCACCTATCGGTTCGATATTCGGCTTCAGGGCGAAGGCGAAACGGTGTTTCTTGACCTGTGATGACAGGCGTTTTTGACCACCCTTGGTTGTCGGGTCTTTTCGCGGATACCGAAATCGCAGCGCTTTGGTCTGCCGAGGCGCAGCTTGCGCACATGCTCACCTTCGAGGCGGCATGGTCGCGGCATGGTCATCTGGCCGGCCTGTGGTCGGAGGCAGACGGCGCATCGGCGGCATCTGCCATTGAAGGTGTGCCCCTTGCACCGGAAGAACTGCGCGACGGGACAGCGCAGGACGGGGTTTGTGTTCCGGTCTTAGTGCGCCTGCTGAAAGAGCGGACAGGGGCACCTGCGATCCACAAAGGTGCAACCTCGCAGGACGTGATCGATACGGCGACGGTGTTGTCCTTGGTCCAAAGCCTCGACCTGATCTACCAACGGTTGGCGCAATTGGCCTCGGATCTAAACGCATTGGAAGATCGGTTCGGGACATCCCCCCTGATGGGA